>NZ_CP171842.1:180000-187500 GCF_048019295.1 Limnohabitans sp. DCL3
CCATTATCTGGATCGGGGACAGTGCATGGTAGGCAGTTTGACTGGGGCGGTCTCCTCCCAAAGCGTAACGGAGGAGTTCGAAGGTACGCTAGTTACGGTCGGACATCGTGATGATAGTGCAATGGCATAAGCGTGCTTAACTGCGAGACTGACAAGTCGAGCAGATACGAAAGTAGGACATAGTGATCCGGTGGTTCTGTATGGAAGGGCCATCGCTCAACGGATAAAAGGTACTCTGGGGATAACAGGCTGATACCGCCCAAGAGTTCATATCGACGGCGGTGTTTGGCACCTCGATGTCGGCTCATCTCATCCTGGGGCTGTAGCCGGTCCCAAGGGTATGGCTGTTCGCCATTTAAAGAGGTACGTGAGCTGGGTTTAAAACGTCGTGAGACAGTTTGGTCCCTATCTTCCGTGGGCGCTGCAGATTTGAGGAAGCCTGCTCCTAGTACGAGAGGACCGGAGTGGACACACCTCTGGTGTATCGGTTGTCACGCCAGTGGCATTGCCGAGTAGCTAAGTGTGGAAGAGATAACCGCTGAAAGCATCTAAGCGGGAAACTCGTTTCAAGATGAGATCTGCCGGGGCCTTGAGCCCCCTAAAGAGTCGTTCAAGACCAGGACGTTGATAGGCAGGGTGTGGAAGCGCAGTAATGCGTTAAGCTAACCTGTACTAATTGCTCGTGAGGCTTGACCCTATAACTTTGATCACACGCCGCAAGGTGTGCATTGGTCAAGGAAGTTATGCCAAGTTGACGCATTCAAAAATGGCTGAAGAGCCGAAATCTGATTCGAAACTCTATGAATTCGTTGTCTTGACTTGGTCAAGATGACAACAAGTTATGCCTGATGACCATAGCAAGTTGGTCCCACTCCTTCCCATCTCGAACAGGACAGTGAAACGACTTAGCGCCGATGATAGTGCGGATTCCCGTGTGAAAGTAGGACATCGTCAGGCTTCTAACAGCCCAAAACGCCTCACCATTCGGTGGGGCGTTTTCTTTAGAAGACATGAAAAATCTTTTAAAGAAAGCGCAAAAGCGTGATACAATAGAAGGCTTCGCTGATCGCAGCGTAGCAAAACAGGGTGATGTCAATTGCTCTTGGTTCTTTAAAAATATACAGCCGATAAGCGTGGGCGTTTGATGGTGATTGCCAAGTTCTTCGGAACTTAGCTTTAATTAGCTAACAAACGCTCATGAAGTAAAAAAGATGTGGAAATCAGAGATGGTGACCACGTCGATTCCAATTTATGAGTTGGTCGAAAGACCGAAAAAAAATCAAGATCGAACTATAGAGTTTGATCCTGGCTCAGATTGAACGCTGGCGGAATGCTTTACACATGCAAGTCGAACGGTAGAGGGGGCAACCCCTTGAGAGTGGCGAACGGGTGAGTAATATATCGGAACGTGCCCAGTCGTGGGGGATAACGTAGCGAAAGTTACGCTAATACCGCATACGATCTACGGATGAAAGCGGGGGACTCGCAAGAGCCTCGCGCGATTGGAGCGGCCGATATCAGATTAGGTAGTTGGTGGGGTAAAGGCTCACCAAGCCAACGATCTGTAGCTGGTCTGAGAGGACGACCAGCCACACTGGAACTGAGACACGGTCCAGACTCCTACGGGAGGCAGCAGTGGGGAATTTTGGACAATGGACGCAAGTCTGATCCAGCCATTCCGCGTGCAGGATGAAGGCCCTCGGGTTGTAAACTGCTTTTGTACGGAACGAAAAGGTTTCTATTAATACTAGGAGCTCATGACGGTACCGTAAGAATAAGCACCGGCTAACTACGTGCCAGCAGCCGCGGTAATACGTAGGGTGCAAGCGTTAATCGGAATTACTGGGCGTAAAGCGTGCGCAGGCGGTTATATAAGACAGATGTGAAATCCCCGGGCTCAACCTGGGAACTGCATTTGTGACTGTATAGCTAGAGTACGGTAGAGGGGGATGGAATTCCGCGTGTAGCAGTGAAATGCGTAGATATGCGGAGGAACACCGATGGCGAAGGCAATCCCCTGGACCTGTACTGACGCTCATGCACGAAAGCGTGGGGAGCAAACAGGATTAGATACCCTGGTAGTCCACGCCCTAAACGATGTCAACTGGTTGTTGGGTCTTCACTGACTCAGTAACGAAGCTAACGCGTGAAGTTGACCGCCTGGGGAGTACGGCCGCAAGGTTGAAACTCAAAGGAATTGACGGGGACCCGCACAAGCGGTGGATGATGTGGTTTAATTCGATGCAACGCGAAAAACCTTACCCACCTTTGACATGTACGGAAGTCGCTAGAGATAGCTTCGTGCTCGAAAGAGAACCGTAACACAGGTGCTGCATGGCTGTCGTCAGCTCGTGTCGTGAGATGTTGGGTTAAGTCCCGCAACGAGCGCAACCCTTGTCATTAGTTGCTACATTCAGTTGGGCACTCTAATGAGACTGCCGGTGACAAACCGGAGGAAGGTGGGGATGACGTCAAGTCCTCATGGCCCTTATAGGTGGGGCTACACACGTCATACAATGGCTGGTACAAAGGGTTGCCAACCCGCGAGGGGGAGCTAATCCCATAAAACCAGTCGTAGTCCGGATCGCAGTCTGCAACTCGACTGCGTGAAGTCGGAATCGCTAGTAATCGTGGATCAGAATGTCACGGTGAATACGTTCCCGGGTCTTGTACACACCGCCCGTCACACCATGGGAGCGGGTCTCGCCAGAAGTAGTTAGCCTAACCGCAAGGAGGGCGATTACCACGGCG
This sequence comes from Limnohabitans sp. DCL3, assembly GCF_048019295.1. Classification (GTDB taxonomy): domain Bacteria; phylum Pseudomonadota; class Gammaproteobacteria; order Burkholderiales; family Burkholderiaceae_C; genus Limnohabitans_A. The sequence continues at coordinate 182,752 of NZ_CP171842.1, forward strand.
GGGTTCGTGACTGGGGTGAAGTCGTAACAAGGTAGCCGTATCGGAAGGTGCGGCTGGATCACCTCCTTTCTGGAAACTGCAATCTAAATTGAACGCTCACACTTATCGGTTGTTGGAAGGTTGTCGCTGAGGACTTGGGCGTAAGCTTGTGTCGTTGGTGACCGGCTTGGGTCTGTAGCTCAGTTGGTTAGAGCACTGTGTTGATAACGCAGGGGTCGTTGGTTCGAGACCAACCAGACCCACCAATCCTTCTGAGGGCGAGTGCCAAAGGGTACTCAGATGAAACAACGGGGGATTAGCTCAGCTGGGAGAGCACCTGCTTTGCAAGCAGGGGGTCGTCGGTTCGATCCCGTCATCCTCCACCATCACTTATCGAAATGTTGAGCGGGTCATACAGGGGCCTGAAAAATCTTCATTCAAAACAAAAGTTGCTTGGCAAGAGATTGCAGAGGCTACTTTTGTGTTGATTGATATTGATCGATTAACAAGTGTCGAAAGGCACACGGCTGTTCTTTAAAAATTCATAGAGTCGAATCAGAGTTGCCAGGGGAAACCGCACATTCGTAAAGGTTTAGTGCGGACCGTGCCCCTGGTGACAATTTTTTGATTGCGTCAAAACGAATATTCAAACGACGTTTGAAATTCAAGTAATGACGAATTGTTCTTTTGATATTGGATGGAGACATCCGGTGTTGAGGAATTATTCATATTACGGCATAACGCGTCAGGTGAAAGACCTGACAGACATTCCTTGAAGACAACGATGAGGTCTCGCAAGAGAGTTCAAAGTTATAGGGTCAAGTGAATAAGAGCATGTGGTGGATGCCTTGGCAATGATAGGCGACGAAAGACGTGAAAGCCTGCGATAAGCTTCGGGGAGCTGGCAAATAAGCATTGATCCGGAGATTTCTGAATGGGGAAACCCACCCTTAGGGGTATCGCATGATGAATACATAGTCATGCGAGGCGAACCGGGTGAACTGAAACATCTCAGTAGCTCGAGGAAAAGACATCAACCGAGATTCCGAAAGTAGTGGCGAGCGAAATCGGAAGAGCCTGTTAGTGATAGCGCAATTGTTAGCAAAGCGGCATGGAAAGGCCGACCATAGTGGGTGATAGTCCCGTATGCGAAAACAAATGTGTGGTACTGAGCTAACGACAAGTAGGGCGGGACACGAGAAATCCTGTCTGAATATGGGGGGACCATCCTCCAAGGCTAAATACTCATCATTGACCGATAGTGAACAAGTACCGTGAGGGAAAGGCGAAAAGAACCCCGGGAGGGGAGTGAAATAGATCCTGAAACCGCATGCTTACAAAAAGTAGGAGCCTCGAAAGGGGTGACTGCGTACCTTTTGTATAATGGGTCAGCGACTTACATTCAGTGGCAAGGTTAACCGAATAGGGAAGCCGTAGAGAAATCGAGTCCGAATAGGGCGATCAGTCGCTGGGTGTAGACCCGAAACCAAGTGATCTATCCATGGGCAGGATGAAGGTGCCGTAACAGGTACTGGAGGTCCGAACCGACTAATGTTGCAAAATTAGCGGATGACCTGTGGATAGGGGTGAAAGGCTAAACAAACTTGGAAATAGCTGGTTCTCTCCGAAAACTATTTAGGTAGTGCCTCAAGTATTACCATCGGGGGTAGAGCACTGTTTTGGCTAGGGGGTCATGGCGACTTACCAAACCAAGGCAAACTCCGAATACCGATGAGTACAGCTTGGGAGACAGAGCACCGGGTGCTAACGTCCGGACTCAAGAGGGAAACAACCCAGACCGCCAGCTAAGGTCCCTAAAATTGGCTAAGTGGGAAACGAAGTGGGAAGGCTAAAACAGTCAGGATGTTGGCTTAGAAGCAGCCATCATTTAAAGAAAGCGTAATAGCTCACTGATCGAGTCGTCCTGCGCGGAAGATGTAACGGGGCTAAGCCAGTTACCGAAGCTGCGGATTTGCAATTTATTGCAAGTGGTAGGAGAGCGTTCTGTAGGCCTGTGAAGGTGGTGGTGTAAACCCTGCTGGAGGTATCAGAAGTGCGAATGCTGACATGAGTAGCGTTAAAGGGGGTGAAAAGCCCCCTCGCCGTAAGCGCAAGGTTTTCTACGCAACGTTCATCGGCGTAGAGTGAGTCGGCCCCTAAGGCGAGGCAGAGATGCGTAGCTGATGGGAAACAGGTCAATATTCCTGTACCGATGACAAGTGCGATGTGGGGACGGAGAAGGTTAGCTCAGCCAACTGTTGGATATGTTGGTTCAAGCCTGTAGTCGTGCTCGGTAGGCAAATCCGCCGGGCTTAGATGAGGGGTGATAACGAGGGTGCTTGCACCTGAAGTGAGTGATACCCTGCTTCCAGGAAAAGCCACTAAGCTTCAGCTTGTCATTGACCGTACCGCAAACCGACACTGGTGCGCGAGATGAGTATTCTAAGGCGCTTGAGAGAACTCAGGAGAAGGAACTCGGCAAATTGATACCGTAACTTCGGGAGAAGGTATGCCCCAAGTAGGTGAACTCGAACAGAGGGAGCCCAACGGGGTTGCAAAAAATCGGTGGCTGCGACTGTTTAATAAAAACACAGCACTCTGCAAACACGAAAGTGGACGTATAGGGTGTGACGCCTGCCCGGTGCTGGAAGATTAAATGATGGGGTGCAAGCTCTTGATTGAAGTCCCAGTAAACGGCGGCCGTAACTATAACGGTCCTAAGGTAGCGAAATTCCTTGTCGGGTAAGTTCCGACCTGCACGAATGGCGTAACGATGGCCACACTGTCTCCTCCTGAGACTCAGCGAAGTTGAAATGTTTGTGATGATGCAATCTCCCCGCGGAAAGACGGAAAGACCCCATGAACCTTTACTGTAGCTTTGTATTGGACTTTGAACAGATCTGTGTAGGATAGGTGGGAGGCTTTGAAGCTGGAACGCTAGTTTCAGTGGAGCCGACGTTGAAATACCACCCTGGTGTGTTTGAGGTTCTAACCTAGGTCCATTATCTGGATCGGGGACAGTGCATGGTAGGCAGTTTGACTGGGGCGGTCTCCTCCCAAAGCGTAACGGAGGAGTTCGAAGGTACGCTAGTTACGGTCGGACATCGTGATGATAGTGCAATGGCATAAGCGTGCTTAACTGCGAGACTGACAAGTCGAGCAGATACGAAAGTAGGACATAGTGATCCGGTGGTTCTGTATGGAAGGGCCATCGCTCAACGGATAAAAGGTACTCTGGGGATAACAGGCTGATACCGCCCAAGAGTTCATATCGACGGCGGTGTTTGGCACCTCGATGTCGGCTCATCTCATCCTGGGGCTGTAGCCGGTCCCAAGGGTATGGCTGTTCGCCATTTAAAGAGGTACGTGAGCTGGGTTTAAAACGTCGTGAGACAGTTTGGTCCCTATCTTCCGTGGGCGCTGCAGATTTGAGGAAGCCTGCTCCTAGTACGAGAGGACCGGAGTGGACACACCTCTGGTGTATCGGTTGTCACGCCAGTGGCATTGCCGAGTAGCTAAGTGTGGAAGAGATAACCGCTGAAAGCATCTAAGCGGGAAACTCGTTTCAAGATGAGATCTGCCGGGGCCTTGAGCCCCCTAAAGAGTCGTTCAAGACCAGGACGTTGATAGGCAGGGTGTGGAAGCGCAGTAATGCGTTAAGCTAACCTGTACTAATTGCTCGTGAGGCTTGACCCTATAACTTTGATCACACGCCGCAAGGTGTGCATTGGTCAAGGAAGTTATGCCAAGTTGACGCATTCAAAAATGGCTGAAGAGCCGAAATCTGATTCGAAACTCTATGAATTCGTTGTCTTGACTTGGTCAAGATGACAACAAGTTATGCCTGATGACCATAGCAAGTTGGTCCCACTCCTTCCCATCTCGAACAGGACAGTGAAACGACTTAGCGCCGATGATAGTGCGGATTCCCGTGTGAAAGTAGGACATCGTCAGGCTTCTAACAGCCCAAAACGCCTCACCATTCGGTGGGGCGTTTTCTTTAGAAGACATGAAAAATCTTTTAAAGAAAGCGCAAAAGCGTGATACAATAGAAGGCTTCGCTGATCGCAGCGTAGCAAAACAGGGTGATGTCAATTGCTCTTGGTTCTTTAAAAATATACAGCCGATAAGCGTGGGCGTTTGATGGTGATTGCCAAGTTCTTCGGAACTTAGCTTTAATTAGCTAACAAACGCTCATGAAGTAAAAAAGATGTGGAAATCAGAGATGGTGACCACGTCGATTCCAATTTATGAGTTGGTCGAAAGACCGAAAAAAAATCAAGATCGAACTATAGAGTTTGATCCTGGCTCAGATTGAACGCTGGCGGAATGCTTTACACATGCAAGTCGAACGGTAGAGGGGGCAACCCCTTGAGAGTGGCGAACGGGTGAGTAATATATCGGAACGTGCCCAGTCGTGGGGGATAACGTAGCGAAAGTTACGCTAATACCGCATACGATCTACGGATGAAAGCGGGGGACTCGCAAGAGCCTCGCGCGATTGGAGCGGCCGATATCAGATTAGGTAGTTGGTGGGGTAAAGGCTCACCAAGCCAACGATCTGTAGCTGGTCTGAGAGGACGACCAGCCACACTGGAACTGAGACACGGTCCAGACTCCTACGGGAGGCAGCAGTGGGGAATTTTGGACAATGGACGCAAGTCTGATCCAGCCATTCCGCGTGCAGGATGAAGGCCCTCGGGTTGTAAACTGCTTTTGTACGGAACGAAAAGGTTTCTATTAATACTAGGAGCTCATGACGGTACCGTA